>NC_012624.1 GCF_000022485.1 Sulfolobus islandicus Y.N.15.51
TTTTTAAAAACCCTGCATAGTGATGATCTCCAAAAAAGAGTTTTTACCTATTCTTGCATACTCTATTCCAACATATGTACTAGTGTATCCATCATTTTTTGTTAACACTCTAGCAAGGGAATTCCCATACTGGGAGGCATTCCTACTACTCTCCCTACCCTTTCTAGGGAGAGTAGTAGGATCCCTAATTTACCAATTCTTCAAATCCTACATCATACCGCTCCTAACCCTTAGCATACTCACGCTCCTACAAATCGATTTAAACATAATATTTCCCGTCAGATTCTTGATCGGCATAATCTTCGGACTAATGACCAGCTACGCAGTTGACAATGCTGTTAAAACGAACAACTTAGTGTTAGGTTTAACCACAGCGGGCTGGAGTATAGGATGGATACTATCATATATAGCATATACAACAATCCATAATTGGAATCAAATATGCATAATCAGCAGCATAATAATAGTATCCATAGCACTCCTAGACAGAAGAGTAAGCCTAGATAAAATCAAAATCAATATAAGCTTACCAAAAACGTCATCCATAATAGTCTACTTCTCAGCGTTAACCCCGGCATTCACACTACAAATAATTCCGAGCATATTCGAAAAAGCACACACAACATGGCTAATACTCCCTTCGTATCTACTTTCCATAGCTGCGTATACTATACTACCAATAATAGCAAGCAAAATAGGACTAAAGAGATGCATCATAATAACAACCCTAGGAATACTAATTAGTGGAATAACAACATTCCTAATAACACCCTACACCCTATTACCATATACCTCACTAGGACTAGGAATACTTTCACTAATACCGAAATACTTAACAACGAAAAACGAAAAAGCCAACACTCTGGGAATAGCCCTAAATATAGGATCAATAGGAGGACTAATAATACCAACGCTATACACAATAATACCGACAAGCCCAGAATCAATACTCATAATAACTTCAATAATATTGTTAACAATCTAAAAAATTGTAATGAGGGTTTTTAAAAACCCCAAAAGTGAAGGTGGTGAAATGATTTCGCCTGACTTAGCAATAAAAATTCTTCTATTAGTTCCTTCAGTAATATTCTTCTTCTACAGTGCAGTATATTTAATGTTATTTGAGCTAAATGTACAACCTAAACTGAGCAAATTCTACAGAAATACTAGTCTAGTTTTAGCTGGAGGTGGTATACTATTATTGACAATTTATTTAATGATTTAGATAGCATAGATGATATAATTTTAATAATATTGGCAAATGCTAACGGAACTGTTAAAGAAATGGCAGAGAAAACGGGAATAAAAGAAGAAGCTGTATATCATCTTTTAGAATTTCTAACAATAGCTGGGATTGTGAAGAAAGAGAATGATAGATATTCTATAGATAAAACAATGAGAACTATAGCTCAACTTTTGATAGATTTTAAAGACGGAGATGACGTGAATTGAAGAAAATAGTAATAAAAACAGAACTTCCTTATAATTATAGAAAGCTTAAGGGATTTTTCATTTCACCTGGGGTGCTCAGATTATTTTATGACGTAAAGAGTGTAGAAGTTGCAGGGAATTTATCATATATTATTAACAACAAGTACAATGCAATAATGTATTTCAGTAATGTTGATATTGTATGGGAGATTTATAATGGTAGATTAAAGGATAAGATCTCAGTATGGTTATATCCAATTGGTGATAATACAGGATTACACTTGAAATTCGAAACTAATAGAATACTCCCGCTAAAGAAACCTCTAGAAAATGAAGTCAAAGCAGGAGTAGAATTGCTAAAAAGTTTGTTAGATGCTTTGAGGAGGTTCTGATGAAGTTAAGAACCCATTACATCTTCTCAACCGGTTTATTGACGCTTCTGGACTCTGTACTCTTTCATGAATATTTTTACTACGCTTTAATCTTGAGCGGAATAGTTTCGGTAATAGGTAATTCCTTGATTGATAGGATTGGCCATAAGGAGATTGCCACTAGGTATGGGTATATCCCGGTAAGGACACCTTTAACCCATACAATTCCTAGAAGTGTAGTTTGGGGTATTGTCTCCGTAGTCCCGGTCTTTATTCTCTTATTGATTTATTATTATGGGTTTAGCTATCACGAGTACTATTTCTCCCTTAGCAATAAGGTGGTGTTGTTAATATTGTTAAATGGTGTAGTTGTTGGGCCCTCTCATTTGTTCCTGGACGTATTTACGGAAAGGGGAATATATCATAAAGTAAATGGTAAGTGGAGGAGATTCGCATTGGCACACTTCTCCTATGATAACCCCTTAGTAAATGGATTAGCAATCTTACTAGGAATTATAATGCTGCTAGCAGCACTTTATCTACATAACTACCATTATTACAACTATTATTTCTAACGAGATAATAATAGTATAAAGATAAAAACAAAAAAGTTTTTAAATCTGTTTTTACAGAAGTAGAAATGGGGGATGAGGGGATGATGAGTAGGGTCAGAATTGACCTATGATAGGACACTCGGCAGCTGACCTGACCCCCTCATCCCTAATTTATTCTTACCTTATCTAACTATTAAGCTTTTCTTCTCATTGAATTTTGAAAAATTGAGCAAAGAATGAGGTTGGATCCTAACGTTAAATTTACGACGTGAGAAAAATTCAATAAACTCCCCAGTTTGCTAAGAAAAATTCTTTCTTCTAATTTCTTAATCTCATCTAATTTTGTATTATTAGCTAATAATGTACAATAAATGCAGCTGAGGAGTGATATGATGCAACATAGATACGCTAAACATTCTCTATAATAAACTGAAATATGATAATGTATTCGAATTGAATTAAGCATCTTTATAATTAGGCAAATTTGTATAACACAAATATAAGTGTGCGTAATTATTGCAGAAATAGTTATCAAGACACTTGTTAAAATAAAAGAAATGATGAGAAGAGTTTTATTTCTCATAATATTATAAATTTTATTTAAAAAGCTCAGTTGAATTAACTCCAGTTTACTCTACAAAAATTCAAAGTAGTTAATCCTGCACGGATCTCAAATTTTTTAGTTAAAAGAGCAAGGTAATGCGATAATGACCATAAATACTACACTTTGTTAACCCTACTATTCCCAGTTTGGGAACTCATTTTCAGCCCCCTTCTAAGGAGGTAACACTTTGTTAACCCTAGTTAAGGTTTATTAAGGGAAATTTCTCAATACAATTTTATGGAAGTTAAGATAGAGAAACATAAGTCAAGGTTTACCATTACACAATTAATTTTAATGGCTATGGCTAAAGCTCCTGGGAGCTGCTGTAGTTTGGAATATTTACATGAGAAAACTGGTGTTGATAAGAAGGAGCTGCTAGTATATCTAACAAGGTTAGCCAAAAGAGGAATAATAGAAAGGAAATGGCATAAAAGTAGGGCAGGGAAAGAGAGAATGTATTGTCTGAAGTATAAGGAGGATATACTATGAGCCCGCCAAATGATAAATTTTTAGAATACGCTAAAGCGCTTTTAGAAACTGCAGAATCTGATTTAGATGCAAGTAAATTTCTTTGGGATTGTAATTATCAAGCTCAGTCAGTGTTTTATCTTCAGCAATCAACCGAGAAGATATTTAAAGCGTTTAGGAGCATGTATCAGTACCTCTTTGTAGAATTTCCCGAATTTATTACAGAGGAACTGATAGCTTCAAGTAATAGTAGAGTTACTAACTTGATGCCCTATCTTACACTGTTAAATTTAAGGTTAAAAGAGAGAAAACTGAATATTAAAGGCCTGGAAGATTTACTGAAAAAGGAATACTCTCATGGCTTAAAGAAAGGATTAAAGGGCGAAATAGATGAGTTAAAAAAGGAACTTGAATATGATAAAGTTATTTTAAAGGGTATATTTTCTCAACTACAGTATACTAATATAACAAATAATATTGATTCTGCAATATACTCGCTTATAAATAATTTATTATCACCTCAAGGTAACCAACAGAATATCGAGAAAGAATTAAAAGATATAGAGGGAATCATTGAGAGTATTAATAATGTAACTTCGTTCCTTCAAAAATTCGTGGGAGAAATTAAAAAACAACCATCAAGTATACCCTTACAAAGTTCATCCAGGAATAGTAGTAATTTAGTAGATATTATTTTAGACGAAGTTTTACCTTCTATACTTACCGTTTTAATATTACCATTTAAACTATATAATATAGCGTCTTATCTTGCTCAGTTTGAAGAGAATTCAAGATATCCGCAAATAAATAACGGAAACATTGAAATTCCACAAGATATAATTCGCAATTGGTCTAATAATTATTCTAGTATTTACGGTAATTTATATGAGGTAATAAAAGAGATTCTAAATAACTTTAAGAAAACTGACCAATTTCTGCTAGATATTCATTATAGAGTTATTCAGAGAAACTATTCTATGGATAGTATACTTAATGATATTCTTGGTTTCATAGACTTTATAAACAATATTTTTCCAATATTACTACAAAAAAATATATTACAGAAAATAATAAATATTATAAATAAAGATAAAATAGATGAAAATGATATTGAACAATTAGCAAATGAATTAATCAAAACACTGGAAAAAGTGATCTAAAAGGAAATTAAGCCTAACATAAACTGTGGGATTCGATAGTTTGGAACGTTTTACGTATTCTACTACTATTTTATTCTACTTTTCTTTCATAACATAATTCTACTTCTACTTCAACGTGCAACAGAAAACGTTTCTTTTCAACGTTTTACTGAAACGTTATCTAGCCTGTCGAGCCCCTGACCCGGGTTCAAATCCCGGCCGCGGCGTTAATTTTCCCTTAAATTGAAAGAGAGCTACGTTCTCTTTATAAAGGCGTAAATGGAACAGTAATCCTTATTTTTGGAACAGCGTCACTTTCTTATAAGTAGGGTAGAAATATATGCTAATTGATATTTCTAAACTGGACGAGCAACAAAGGAAGAGAATTATTAAGAAGTTAGTAGAGAAGTTGGGGTTATCTCAAGCTGCAAAAATGCTGGATGTCGGTAGGAGTACTTTATATAGATACGTTAACAGTGATCAGAGTATTCCTTTAGACATTGTGAGGAAAGCTGCAGAAATGTTAGCTTCAGACGAACTTTCGGACGCAATATACGGGCTGAAAGTAGTTGACGTTGATTTTACTACTGCATTATCTGTAGTTGTTAAAGCTATGAAAGATGAGAAGTTCCGGAACTTTTTCGTTTCGATACTTTATCAATATCTAGGAGACTATTTGAAGAACGTATCATCAACATACATTGTTACTGAAGAAGACGTGAAGAAGTTTGAAAAATTGCTCCAGGGTAAGAGTAAAAGCACTATTGTCATGAGGATGAGGTATCTTAGGATAGCGCTTACAAAGTTGGGATATGAGTTAAGCCCGGACAGTATCAGAGACTTAATAGCGGAGTTATCTGAAGATAGCAGCAATGTAGCCAGACATACCGCGAATTCCTTGAAACTATTTATCAAAACAGTAGTAAAGGAGAAGAACTTGCAGTTAGCACAGCTGTTATATAATTCGTTCAAAGTTCCTAAGTCTAAGTATAAATACAAACCCCAACCGCTTAGTTTAGAGACGTTAAGAAGAATCTTTGATAATATAGAACACTTAGGTGCTAAAGCTTTCTTCTTATTGCTATCAGAATCAGGGCTCAGGGTAGGAGAAGTATACTCGCTTAAGATGGACCAACTAGATCTGGAAAACCGCATAATAAAAGTGATGAAAGAATCAGAAACCAAGAGGGCCTATATTTCCTTTATCCATACAGAAACTAGGAAGTGGTTACAAGAAGTTTATTTCCCATATAGGGAAGAGTTTATAAGGACGTATGAACACGTTGTAGGTCATATAGGAGCTGATGTAGAAGCGTGGAAGCAGAAACTGTTCCCTTTTCAGTTAGCGGACTTAAGATCTTCAATAAAAGAAGGGATGAGGAAGGTTCTGGGAAAGGAGTTCAGACTTTACGACTTGAGGAGCTTCTTTGCCAGCTATTTAATCAAAAACGGAGTATCGCCGATGATAGTTAACATCTTACAAGGACGTGCTCCCCCTGCTCAATTCCAGATACTACAAAACCATTATTTCGTGATGAGCGAGATAGAGCTGAAGAAGATATTTGATGAAAAAGGGCCTAAGCTGCTTTCTCCAAAATAAGGTCTATTTCTTTACCTAAATACTGCTCCCAGATCTGTTTCAATGAAATGGGTAGGGTAAGTATAAAGTAGTTTCCGTGCTTATATAGGCTCCTTAGGCCTATTAGTATTTCACGCTGATCAGTTATAGCTGTGACGCTCCATTTTCCATGGCTTAAATACTTATCGAAACGCAGAGGTAAATAAACGTAATAAATCTCCTTCTTTCCGCTCCTCATTTTTGATACCGTAACTCCAGGTATCAATAACTTACTCACTTCGGCCATTAGATTCACCCCTTAAACTCCCCAGTTTCTTCCTTAATCTTCTGTAAAACTGCCTTCAGATGTAGGTCTTGTTTTTCTCTATCTCGTATAGTCAGTGCAATCTCTATAGCCCTCATTAGAATATTATTTTGTCTTCTCAGTTTCATATTTTCATCTTTTAATGAAATGTTCTCTTTCTGCAATCTTTCATTCTCTCTTTCTAACTTTTGCAGCTTCCTCTCTAAAGCTGCTATAGTATTCAATGCTTTACTATACTGAATTTGCAGCTCTTCGTTTTCTTCAATGATCTCATTTATTGTCATGTCTTATCGCCCAATCGTCCAGGGTAGTTTGTCTCATCTTTTTCTCCTTATTCTTTTTAGTCCATTTTTCTGCATAAGGGCAAGAAAGACGATGGGGTCTCCAATCTGGGTCAACTGGAATTTTATAGCCCTTAACATGCCTAACCCAGTAGATTTTCTTATGGCAATATTCGCACTCTGATTCCTCAAATGCCTCTACCCAGTCGGGTATGTCTGAAGTCATATTTCCCTCACCCTAACTCCATTGTTTTTCTCTTCAAAGGAATTTAGTCTGTAAACTCTGCCTTTCCTGCAGCTTAAGTAAAACTTTATTGCGGTCCTAATTACCTCGCTTCTCTCCTTAGCGTTATTAATGCAGTATAAGTCTAGCTGCTGTAACAATTCCTCCTCTAGTTTAAATGTAACAACCCTCATTCCTTTTCACTCTCGATCTCTTCCCAGTCTACTTCCTCTCCTTCTTCTTGGTTCTTTTTCTGCTGATTCTTACTTTGCCTGGTTTTTGCAGCTTTTTCATCTGCCTCTATGTATTGTTTAGCTAAGAGTGCTAGAATGTAATCTAATCTCTCTTTAAGTAGAGCAGCTTCAGCTGTTGAGAGATGGAAGAAGGTCTTTTGATTCTCAGAGTGTATAGACAATAATAAACTCCCTTCTTCGGCGAAATCTTTAGAATTTATTTCAACATCATCAAATCCTAATTCGAGAACTTTCACTTTCTTATTTTTATCAAAGTGGGCTAACCGTAGGGCTTTTCTCATTGAATAACACCTGGAATCAATACTTTTCTTTCGAATTTCCTACAATAGCTTACGTCTTCTTCTAAGTCTTCAGTAAAGCTAGGATCATCATTAGCAATAGCATTGAAGAATTTGCAAATAAGCTGCTGACAATCTCCTTCTAATTGCTGAATGTTGTCTACTCTTCTGAACTTTAACCAACAATTAATGAATCTGTCAAAATCATTCATTCTTCTCACTCTCGACCTCTTCTATGAAGTTCTCAATGGCCTTCTCTGGATAGAATATATGGCCAATACTAGGAATCCATAATGTAAGCTCAGTTTTCTCGTTGAAAGAGGCATAGAATGGAATATGTTTTTTGCCTATCCTCAGAAATCCCTTTAACGTCTTTCCATCTCTGACCGCCCACACTACCTTAAGTTCCTCTATGTTTACTAACATAAGATCGTTAGAATTGATAAATTCTTCAAATCTAGCAAATATCTTATCTATAATTTCCTTCTCACTCATTCTTCCTCACCTTTAGACACCAAATATCCAATCCGCTGCCCAGGGGATCTTCAACTTCTTCAACTGCAGCTTCTGCTCCTATCTCATCTAACCTTCTAAGAGCCTCTACCTTAGAATAGTAACATTCTTCATATCCCTTTTCCTTCATCCAATTAATGAAGTATTTCTCTTCATCTAGATTTTGCGGTAAACTCCCCAGTTTATCGTCAGATTTTGATACCATTTGCCTAAAACTTCTCAATAACATAGAATCTCTTTTCTCTTCAATTAATTGTAACTGCTTTTCATAATAGCATAATTTTGTTCCAACTTCTGCTTCATCATAGTCTAAGCCGTATAGCTGAAACTCTTCCATTGCACTTATCAACTCGTTAATTTCATGTAATATCCTCCTTGCAGCTCTATCTGCAGTTAGTTTCTGAGCTTTGCCGAATAACATGTAAGCTTTCTCTAAGTGCTGCTGCAAAGTAGTAGCTTCAGTCATTCTCCCACCTCAGCAGCATCTATAGCAAAGCACATTCCATCAGAAGCTTCCTTTTTTGCCTCCTCCTCGCTGTCCGCGTACACGTATGCAAAACTTAATTCATCTGGTCCTCCTGCGACAACGTTTAAACATTGCAACCTTACTAAGTAGAGCTTTCCAGTCATTCCTCCTCAGCCTCCATTCTTTCAATTATTTGTAGAGCTCTCTTTGCCTTCTCCCTGACTCTTTCAATTAGCCATCTTCTTGCTTCTTCATCGGCTTCCACTATCTGTAATATTCTTTCGTCACTGGGCGCATAGCCGTTGAGAAACTTATAGTATGCAGTTTTGCTCAGCTTCTTTTCTTCTATCTGCTGTTCGAAATCTTCTCTGAATTCCTTTACGAATTCTATCTTATCTTCTCTGTCCAATAAACTAATTAAAAAAAGAAGATCTTTCTCCCCATCAACTGGGGAGTTTTTTTGAGCCATTTCAACTAAACTCATTTTCTTCATTCTACATAGTATGCAGAGAGATATTTAAACTTTTGCATTCAACATAGAGTGCAGAGAATCTCAAATAAAAAAATGTTATTTACCAATCTCTTTTAGAGTATCGTTTAATTCTAATAATTTTTCAACTACAACCTTGCCAGTCTCCGTTAACTTCACTACCTTCTTAGCAGTTCCTACTGAAGTTTTTTCTTCTCTCACCACTATTAACCCATTCTCTTCTAAAATCGGTATCCATTTCTGGATTGTATGCCGTCGTCAACAGTTTCCGATAAACCGTGAAGTTTATATACTTTGTATGTAAGTTTAACTACAATGCTGAAACCTAAGGAAGTGTGCCAAAAACTAGGAATATCATACCGCACACTACAGAGCTATGTTAAGAAGGGTTACATAAAACCCGTGATACTACAGAGTGGAAAATGGAGGTTTAAAGAAGAGGATGTCGAAAGACTCATGGGGGTTGTTAGGAAGAGGAAAGTAGTATTATACGCTAGGGTATCATCAAACACACAGAAAGACGACTTAATAAACCAAGTTAAGTACCTGGAGGAGAACGTTAAGGACTACGACCAAGTAATAACAGACATTGGTTCTGGGTTGAACATGAAGAGAAAAGGATTCCTCAAGCTATTGAGAATGATACTAAACAACGAAGTATCGAAAGTTGTCATAGCCTACCCAGACAGACTAGTTAGGTTCGGCTTTGAAATAATAGAGGAGGCATGCAAAGCACACAACTGCGAGCTCGTGGTATTAAATAAGGAGGACAAAACACCAGAGCAGGAACTAATCGAAGATTTGATCTCTATACTGGTATCATTTAGCGGAAAGTTGTATGGTATGAGGAGCCATAAATATGAGAAGGTGAAGAAGTGTGTCGAAGAGCTTAAGGCTTAAATCATTCCAACCGGAGGAGGAATACGTTTACCTAACTTACTCCCTGAAGAATAATAAGAAGGTGAAGAGCAAGATATTACTAGAGAACTATAAACACCTACTACAGAAGGCTTTAGACTGGTTATGGGAGAGGACTAAGATAGAGAGGAAGGAGGTCAAGAAGGGCAAGAAAATTTTCGCTAAGGTTAAAGTAACCTTGCCAAAGAAAAAGGAAGTTTACAAGGTGTTGAGGGATGAGTTAGAGAAGGTTAACAATCTAGCTTCACATTACGTTGACAAAGCAATAAATGATGCTTACTCAATCTTGAATAGTTGGAGGAGGAGGGCTGAAAAAGGACAAGCGTCATTAAGGAAACCTAGATTGAAGAAGGTTTACGTTAGGGTAAAGTCGACACTTAGAAAGGTTGAGGGTGAGAGTGTAAGGATTACAGTAAGACCTTACGAATACGTCACCTTCTCATGGTCTCACAAATGGTTTTCAAGGAGGGTTGAAGGGCTTGAGTTGGGTGAGCCAGTAATAAAGGAGGATAAAGTTCACCTACCATTTCGTTATAAGTTACCTTGGTTTACTCCCCTTGACTTTCTATCTATTGATAGTAACTTGTACACATTAGACGCTTACGATGGGGAGAAGTTCGTCACATTTTCTTTGAAGGAGTTGTATAGTTTGAAGTTCGGTATGGAGTTGAAGAGGAGTAAAATACAGTCCTTCGCTTCTAAACACGGTAGGAAGGGGAAGGTATTGTTGAGGAAGTACTCCCACCGTGAAAGGAACCGCGTGCTTGATTATGTTCACAAGTTTGTGAACAAACTGTTGGGAATGTATCCTCTCACTATGTTTGCTGTCGAGAAGTTGAATAAGCAGTCAATGTTCCAAGACGCTGATGATAAGCTGTCTAAGAAGGTTTCAAGGACTGTATGGAGGACTATACACCGCGTGCTTAAATACAAGGCTCCCCTTTATGGTTCTTTCGTTAAGGAGGTGAACCCACACCTCACATCTAAGTCCTGCCCCAGATGTGGATGGGTTTCCCGAAAGGTCGGCAGGATTTTCAAGTGTGAGAGGTGTGGGTTCACTCTAGATAGGCAACTAAACGCATCTCTCAATATTTACCTCAAGATGTGCGGGTTTCCCCACCTCTTTCTTACTCCCACTGGGAGTAGGTGGATTGGGGTTATCCCGCTAAAGGGGCGGAGGGGTATGAACGGGGCGTTGCCCCGCGACTCTGGTGAAGCCCAAGGGCTGAGGATTGGATACAAATTCATGAAAATTCAATGAAGCCCAAACCCCAACTCATTTGGCTAATTTTTACCAGATCCATTAAGGATCCCTCACCCATCATGTTAATATATAGTAATATTTGCATAGGAGTTGACAAAATATCGAGAAGCTTTTTATTTATAACAAGTTCACTCATTCTACTCTCACTACATAATATAGAGAGTAAAATTTTAATAGTTTCGCTTACCAGTGCCCTCTGTTCTGCAGTCTACACAGAAAGCAAACTTTTAATACTTTCTGCACATAGTATAGAGTGATGAAAGTCTACCCTATCAACGCTAAATACAAGGTACTTATAGTGTTATTGAAACTTGGAGGAAGCGGAAAGTATAGTGATATAGACAGAATGATGCGTAATTCTAACTTACGCTTCTTCATAGAACAATTAAGACAAGAAGGTTTTATTGAAGACAGATATGAGGGAAATAAACATATAATAAAGTTAACAGAGGATGGAGAAAAACTCGCTAAGAGATTAATGGAAGCTGAAGAGTTCGTAATGATGAAAATAGCTCAAGCGAGAGGCCAGATTCAATGAAATCCTTCTTTTTCATTTTTATTATAGTTATTCTCTATTTCGTTCTTCTTCAATTAGAATTCTCTATTGATAGAAGAGAACGGTAAACTGAGGAGTTTAAGGTGAGAAAATGATTATCGGTATGGGAAAAAGTCCAGTAACTGCAATTCTGCAGCAATACAGCTATATCTGTGCATATCCTTGCTTCTTTGATAACAAAGTATTGCTGACTGAGAATAGAAGCAGGGCTTATATCCAGTACATTAAATTATTAGTAAGGCATTATGCAAAATACGGCAGGGCTCTTAAAATCGCAATATGGCCCGACTATACTCCATTATATAAGGTAGAGAAAATAGCAAACATATACTTGTTTAATAATATAAGCTTCATAGTTCCTATACACGATTTATCAGAACTAGAGATTGTAGATGAACTAGTAGAGAATGGGTTCAGGGTTTTCGCGGGTTATGCTTCCGATAAGAAGCTTAGAAAATATGAACTTGATGACTTCAAAGAAGTAGCAAATTACGACCGGTGGTATCTAGGAGTATCATCTAAGCATGAGGTAAGAGAGGCAGTACTATATAATTTCCAGGGTTTTGACATAACAACATTTCTCTTTGGAAGACATGAGGATAGAAAGGACAGCAAAAAACTTGCATCAAATATACTGAATTTCGTTAAAGAGATCAGTAAGGTCAAAGGCAAACAAACTATTCTTTACGATTTCTGCGGTAAACTGGGGAGTTTAACGGGTGAAAGACGGTGATAGGCGTTGAAATAACTCCTAAATCCTCCAGGGTTATCAACACCTTGGCCTTTCTGCTGGAGAACGGGAGCTCCTTCGCTCACCAACTATCTCAAATCATGAACATGGACTCCAGAGAAGTATACCCCATGCTGAAGACCTGGATCCTAAAGGGAGTTGTAACGGTATCAAAACAGGGTAGGAGGAACGTCTATTCGATCTCCCAGAAATTCAAATCTTTAATCAGCAGTGTCGTAAAGAAGTATTCTTATAAGGGCAGGGAATTCATAATAGCTAAGGCTAAGGAGAGGTATAAGAGGTTCTTAGGGAGGGATCCGGACCCGGAAGTATTAGCAGTAATAGAGTACTTTGTAGATAAAGCACTCTCTGGAAACCCCTACGTCCAAGGATCTCAAAACGAAAGCGTTGCAGAGTTGTTGGCCAGGGTACTGAACATTTCCTTATATGATATTAATGAAATACTGAGGGAACTAGTCCAGGCTAACATCTTATATGTTTGGAGGAACAGAAAGGCAAGGTTAGACTCTTCCCTTACGGCCTAACTGCCTTACCTAAAACTATGAGTAATTTTTCTCAGTCTCGTAATAAAAGTTCTAACTAGCGTAAACTCCCCAGTTTAATTTGTAAAAACTCAAAGTAAAAACAAACTAATTCTTTGAATAAACTCCCCAGTTTATTGAGAAAAATAGAAACCTCTCTAAAAAGAGACTTGCTATTTATTACTACTACTCAAACTTTCACAAAAAATAAAAACAAAAACAAACGTTCTTACACTACTTTCAATTTTACAACTTTTTACTTAGGCTAATTTTACGCTAAATTATAGCTAATTGAATTTTTTGTTTTATTTTTAGAAAAATTTTATGAAAAGAAAGAAGGCCTTACATACTTCTTTTTACTGGGCCTAAGCTTTTTCACTCTTCTGTTTTTCATTCTCAGAACTCTTAGTAGTAGTTATTACCAGTAGTCGAATTTTTCTTCAGTAAACTGGGGAGTTTAATTCTATCTCAGCTATTACTAAAACTTTCTTACCTATTAATTTCTCCCCTATCTCTTTAGGAATAGAAATACTAAAGTAAGGAATATTTTCTTCTCCTTTTCTGTAATATTCCAAAGAAAATATCTTCACATTACTTAACTCTATTTTCTCTTCATTGGTAACTATTGTTACGTTTTTTAATATTTTTCTCTCCTTAAGTATGTTAGAATACTCTATAGGAAAAGTAACTATATAATAAGGATACTTAACCTTCTCTCCCTGACTGTTAATCTTTACGTTATACTTTACCCTTACTTTTAACTCCTCTTTAATTATCATATGTATGGATATTTTTAATTTTCCCTTATAAATCTTTCTTTATTTTAAGAGAGATTCCCTTCTAAATTATAGAAGAATCTAAGAGAGAAATATTTAAATACTAGAAAGTAATAACTATACTTGTGAAAGAAAAATGGCAAAAAGAACAAATAAGACAAGAAAAAGCAAAAAAGAAGAAGATGAAATGATAGACGAAGTACAAGAAAAATTTGGGGAATATTGCTCTGACCCAGAGAACTACACTGATGAGGCTTGTGAAAAGTTATTTTAATTTTTTTTTTTAAAAAAACTTTCTAAGAATATAGCATATAATTTTCTTATTGTTATAATTCTCTCTTAGTACAGTAGTTTATTTAGGAGAGAAATATTTATATATTAGTTTAAAGAAAGTATAATTGATGACGGAAAACAAAAAGAACAAAAAAGAAGTAAACATGACATTCATATCATTTCCTAGCAAAGAAATTTTTGAACAAATATATAATGAGCTAAGTGAAGACGGTAAAAAAGAATTAGATAGAATGATGAAAGAAGGTAGAGTAAAGATATACTAATTTTTCATTTAATATTTTAAACTTTTTCCTCAATTTGCTAGCATTTTCTCAATTTCTTCTCCTATCTTGTCGTCTAATTTCTGAATCCCTGGCATTGGCTTGAAATTAAACTTCTCCTTCAATACTCAAAATTGGGAGAAAGAGAAGAGATAGAAAAGAAGAATTTACCACAGAATTGTGAGAAATTAAGGCAAAAAAGTAGTTTAACTCAAGATTGTGAGAAAAAAGATAAAATGAATAGGGGGTTTTACCACAAAAATGGGTAAAATTTCATTCTCACTAAAAATATATTCAAGTTATAATAAAAAGATTATTTTAAAAATTCATCTAAATTTAATTCGGATTTTACAGTATATTCTGGATATTTCTTATACACATAGGATAACAACTCCTTAAGGTCCTTATTCCCAAATCTATTTATTAAATCGTTTACCGCGTTGGCGATATCTTGATTTACCTGCGGTAACTCCTTAGATGTGATTAAACTCTTATCTACGTTATCTTTAACTTCCTTAACCTCTATCCTATCCTTAAGCTCCTCAAGATCCTTATAAAGTTGGGGAGTAAAAGGACCATATTTGTATGGTTCAAAATTGTAAGCTAGATTAATGTTATATTCCTTTTGAAGGAGGAATAGATACTTCATTAACTCTGTCATATAGACTGGCCTACCTTTAATCTTAGACGCTTGATAGACTAAATATGGTATTACTACAGATCTAAGTAGGATAATTTGCCTCCTCCAATCCTCAGTTAATTTCCCTGTTAATGCTAACCTAAGAATAGACTTATATAGAGTATTTGCCTCATCTTCTAAGTTCTGTAGGAAATCATTAAATCGAATAATAAGTTCATCAACCTTTTGAAGTAGTTCTACGATCTTCTTTTGTTCCTCTAGGGGAGGTAAAGGAATTAGTAAATTTCTTATTGTATCTAAGTTAAGATTCCACTTCCCTGCTTGGTTTTTAACCACTTTCTTAAAAGATCCGTTTAGATGATACCATGAGAGTAAATAATATATATAATATGGTTCCACATCCTTTGATACAATCCGTATTGCCGTTAGATGATTACTAAAGGTTATCTTTTGATTTAAAGGCATATCAATAATACCAAGTTTCCCTATATGATCAATACTACCATTAGTATTGACCAATACGATATCCAAATGCCTGAGCAAATACCTCTCAATTTTTGGAGATTCAGGTATATATACAATTCTATGAAAAACAATCCTATCCGTTTCATTATCAATATTATCTGGTCTTAAATGGATTACTTTACTATTCTCATCTCTTTTCCTCTCTGAAAAACCAGAACGTATAATAGCAATTTCATTAAGTCTTCTTACTTCCCAATCCTTAGGAAATTCGCCAATATCAGTCTCAACATAATCTCTATGCCCTATACCTTTAGTCAATAATTCCTTTCTTATTACTTTCGTTATAGTTTCTGTAGAATTTCTAATTTGAATAATATAATCCTTTAAGGTGTAATAAATATCAGTGGCCTTTTGAAGTAGTTCTACGATCTTCTTTTGTTCTTCTAGGGGAAGTATAGGAACTGAGCTATTTAAAACTATTTCAAGTGTAAGATTGGGTTGAGTACCCTTTTTAATAAATTTACTCCAATAAGGTTTGAAGTATAGATACCAATAATATAAAAATTCTGTATCTATAATATTCTTATTAGGTATTATTCCTATAATTGCTTGATTTGTCGCTACTGGTATTTTATTAATTGCAACAAATCCTAAAGAACCATAAATTGTTAATAGTAAAGAATCCTTTGGAACTATCCAAGCATTAGAATTTTCTAATCCTTTTTCAGTAATAAATTCCTCAGTATTGTATAGATACTTACCAGATTTCGTTATATCTTGTATCTTTGCAAATGGAATGTTTCCGTTCCAATATTCAGGAACATTTCTTCTGGGTGTTCCTCCAGATTTTGCTTTTATTATAACATCTTTTAATTTTCTTACATCCCAATCCTTAGGAAATTCACCAATATCAATCTCAACATAATCACTCATTTTCATCGCCAATGCCTAAGATCTTCTTTAACTCATTCAACCTTTTCATAGCGTCACTTAAGTTAGTCTCCATTAATTCTATAAGTTGTTTGGGATCTGCATTTTCTTCCTCTAACCTGACTTTCCTATATACGTTAATATCTAATCTATAATCATGTTTCCTTATCTCTTCAACATCTACTACGAAGTACTGTTCAGTTTGAGGTATTTCCTCTCCTCTCTTAAATTTCTGATAAATTTCTAGAGCTAAAGGCAAGTCTCCGCATCCATCTATATCCCCCTTCTTATCACAATCCCCTATAGGTTTCCTAGTCGGTTTAAGTTCATAGCCGTCGCTTTCTATGTTAAAGAAAAGTACCTTATCTGTAGTCTTTTCTCCCTTGTTAGGCCTTCTAAAGACTAATATATCTGTTTTAGCAGCTGAGTAAGGCAAGAAAACCCCTGCGGGTAATGAAAACACAGCTTCAATCTTGAATTTATCAACTAAATCTCTCCTAATACCTTCATAGTTCTCGTTAAAGAGGAGGCCTTCCAGCATTACTGTAGCTACCCTCCCTCCAGGTTTGACCATGTCCATTATAGCTTGAATGAAATAAGTTTCAAATCTCTTGAACTTATACTTAAAGTTACCAGTAGGTTCACCACTAAATGGACCAAAAGGCGGGTTAGTGGTTATAACGTCTGCCTTCTCCTTATATGCACCTTGGACTGAGCCAGAGAGAGCATCTAGGTTCTCAAAGTTCGATGAGCCGTCTCCATGAAGCCTTAAATTCATTAGCCCTAACTTAAAGACATCTGGAGCTTTTTCTATACCGTAAAGGTTATGCTTTAATTCCCTTATTTTTATTTCCTTATCAGCTTCATTGGTAATTTGTCTCTCTATTTTTTGTTTAACATATTCAAAAGCCTTAACTAAAAATCCTCCAGTTCCAGCAGCTGGATCTAATATAACTTCACCTGGGTTGGGATCGATAATTCTGACCATAAAGGAAACTATATTCCTAGGCGTAAAGAACTGTCCGTAATTACCTTGTTGCCCAAGTTTATACATCAAAAATTCGTACCCTCTACCTAAAGCATCAAATTTTCTTCCTTCGTCTCCAGGTAATTTCAGTAGCCTAAGCCTATCTATAACCTGGATTACCGTATTATCGTTTTGCATTCTCCTGGTTTTGTTGGAGAATATTTTCTTGATTATACTTCTATCTTCATCTATTTTTGGATCTCCGGTATCTGGTAAATTAGCCAAATCGAGAAACATTTTATCCAAAAATTCTGTTACTGTTTTGAACCCCTTACTTCTAGCATAATTTCTAGGATCACATGCCCAGTTAAAGAATCTGTACTCACTTGGTATAGTGGACTTATAGTCTTCACCCAACTCTTTAGCTATGTTTTCCTGGTAAATTTCCTGCTCATCAAACAACCTCAGGAAAAACAGATACGAGAATTCCTCTAAATATTCCGTTGGTTTTACTATATCGCTTCTAAATATATTAGCAATATTCCATAACTCATCTCCAAAGGAGTTCCAATCAACTTCTTTACTCTGTTTCATCGAGTTTTCGTAACACGAATTAGCCAGTTTCCATCACCGCCTCATCATATAGTTTCCAGAATGAGTTTATATCTTCAAAGCACCCTTTTACCTTAGAAAATCCTCCAGCTTGCTTAACCACCTCAGCGTTGAAAAACGCCTTCTTATCTATATTTGGGTTTCTCTTTCTAAAGTCATAGAGTGCCATGAATAATCTTTCACATTCTTTAGGATATCCTTTCTTGTTATACCATTCCTTGATAAGATTCCTTTTCCTTTCCTCTGGAGTCGGGAAAGTTTTCAATCCCAAAGCCACTTCTACGAAGTCTTTTAGGGTAGCGTCGGGTTCTCCATAAGTATCCTTTAAAACATCCTCTGTTATGCCTTGTTCATTAAGGAAAGCTTCAAGCTCCTTTAAATAATTCTCGTTTAACGTTTTACCTCCATTTTTCCTATAAAAATAGTCGAAGGATCTGACTGCGGTTTCAAATTGTGTCTTCTTTATTTGTACTTCTTCTTGTGCTTGTAAATAAGCCTTTACTTGTCTTACTACTTGTTCACTTATTCCTTTTAATTCATTCTTAAAATTCTCAGGAGTAATTACTTCAGCATAAACTATACTTACTGGAATATCTAAGATTACCATCTCTTCTCTCTTTTGTTCTCTCTTCACTTCCTTCTTGGCAGTAGTCCTTTGCGGTTCTTCTGTGGAACCCATAAGCTCGCTTATTTCCTTCTCTTCTTCCTCTTCTTCTTTCACGATGTCCTCATTCGTTATCGGCTTGTCTTCTTCATTTTCTAATCTCCATGTGTCCACAAAATCAATAAGATAGAATTTGTCCTTTACTTTATTTCCCTCTTTATATATTCTAGTCCCTCTACCTTTCATTTGTAAATATAATACTCTGGATTTTGTAGGCCTTGCCATAACTATTACTTCTACGTCAGGGGCATCAACACCAGTGGATAGTAAATCTACAGTAAAAGCAACTTTGATCCTAGAGTTAGGACTTTGGAATTCTCTAACTAATTCCTCATGATTAGGAATAGCGGAATGAATAGAGCGGAAAATTTCTTCAGCCTCAGCATTATCAGGAGAGTATCCCATTAATTCATTATATTTCCTAATAAAAGCTAGCCTGAGATTTTCTGCATGCTTAATACTAGCTGCAAAAACAATAGCTTTCTTCAGCTCTTTAGTTTCTTTAAAGTTTATTGCTTCGAAGTATTTTTCAGCTATTAATTCATTCCTCATTGGTATATCTACTTTTTTACCTAAATCGTTAGGATCAAAATCATAACCTAAATCATGAATTCCATAAATATCTACATTTGTAAGGAACTTATAGTAAATTGTATCTGCTAAATAGCCGTCTTTTACTCCCCTACTATATGTATATCTAAAAATAGGATATCCGAAATACGCAAAATTATCAACATCCTTATCAATTTTAGGGGTTGCAGTAAGCCCTAACACTGCTGCTTTATTAAAGTATTGCACAACTTTATGCCAATCTCCATAATACGATCTATGTGCCTCATCTAAAACTATCAATTGGAAATGATCTGAATTAAATAGTTTGAATTTCTCATCTACATACAGCATTTGTACTGTTGAAATGATTATATCTGCAGATAAGTCATTAATATCACCACTTAATTTTCTTATATTATACTTGTCTCCTAACCTAGCATTAAATCTCTGATAAGTTTGGGTTGCTAGGGAATCCCTATCAACTAAATACAAGACATTTTTTACCTTGCCCTCATCAAGGAGTTTCGCTATTGCTGCCATTACAACCTCTGTTTTCCCTGTTCCAGTAGCCATTTCTACTAACATTCTCTTTTTACCGCTGAGAAAAGACGTAATTATTTGCTGTACTGCAATCTTCTGATAATTTCTTAAATCAAGGGCATTAATCGAACTGGAAACCGGATTTAATGTTACTGAAACTTCTTCAGGCTTTAGAAACCTCTCTACTTGGGTTTCTACTGTATTTGCATCTAGGTTTTGCATGTACCATTTTTGACCATCACACGCATAGATATAAGGTACGTTAACTCCATATTTTCTTAGAATTTTAGCACTCTCTCTAGCCTCTGCTATTGCAGCTCTTAAATCAACACCCTTTTTCTTCGCCTCAATTAGAATTACCTTATCTCCTAAAATTAAAGTATAATCTGGTCTATGTTTTCCTTCATTTTCTGTAAACGATATGTTTGGGAAGAGATCCTTTAGGGTGTGGTTTTTCTTAAATTTCTCGAGATTCCATCCCAACTTCCTAAGATGTTCATCGCATAACGTTATCGCATCAGCTTCGGTATTTGGCATGATAATAAATATGCAGAAAAATTTTTTAACCTTTCGGGGGTTAAGGGGTGGGAGCCCCTTATACTAATTTTAGAAGAGAACAGCCCCCAGTTTTTTGAAGTTAGAAAAGCAGTTTAGCAGTATCTGAGACAGGTTAAGCAGTCCTGGAATAAGCAGGGTTTTAGGCCCTAAATTAGCAGCTAAGGCTATAGGACCTTGTAAAGCAGTTTTTCTAAAAACATAGTTAGTAGAAAACTCCGGAGCTAGTAGGGATTAGCAGTTTTAGGTTTTGGGTTATAGGGCGTTAGCCCTTATACTGTGATAAATTCTATTTGAAGAGAAGGGAATTAAGGTTTAGAGAATAGGAAAGAATAAGGATTAGCGCAGTTGTATTTAGAAAAGAATAGTTTAGAATTATTTATATAGAGAATTGCAAGGTAAGGGATTATAATAATAGATGAAAGCCGTTATGAATAAGATAATGGGCTAAAACGAAAAGACCTGGAGTAGTTAGTGTTGGGAAAATGGTTATTGAGCTTAGGATCCTGGAAGGGTATTAAGTAAAATAGTTAGTTAGAATGGGATATAGCAAAGAAGGAATGAGACCCTAAGATGTTAAATTAGAGGGTATTAGGTTATAGGGTTATTTAAGGCTAAGTTATAAGAGTAAGTAGGTTTGTGTTAGTAAGCAGCTTAGAAGAATAGTATAAGCAGAAAGAGAGTAGAGGTGCTAAGCAGAGAATAGTTAGTAAAGATAGTAAAGTTTAGAGGCAGAGGAGTAAGCAAAAAGTAGAGAAGAGAGGTTGTTGTTTGTTAGAGTAAGAAAAGCTGCTAAAGAGTAAGCAGTTTAGAAGCAAGGAAGATAGTAAGTAAAGTTTAGCAAATAGATCAGATTTGAGTTAGACAGAAGTAAAAAGAGAAGAAGCAAAAGTAGAAAAGAAGAGACAGTAAAACAAAGCTAGAGTTAGAAAGAGTAAGAATAGAGTTTGATAGTTAAAAGCAAAAGAGTAAGAAAGTTTGAGAATTAAAGGAAGCGGGCGCAAAGCCCGAAAATTGGGTATAGAATTTTGTTTAGATTATAAGTAAAAATTAGAGAATGGGGGTATAGAGATGAAATGCGGTGCACGAAGTTGCATAGCCGAAGCACAAAGTAAAATATCCACAGCATAAAGTCATATAATAACTGCATTAATTCTAATGTTGAATAATTCTTTCTACTGAGGTATAAAATTTGCATAGTTAGGATATGAGGGGTTTTTAAATATTTACTATTATTAGGATGAGGAAAGATGGGAGAAGAAGTAAATAATCAGTCAATTCAAAACCAACCTCAGTTAAATCAAAATAATTTAAACAAGGGAGATAATATCTCTTCTAATGAAGAGAATGTAAATGAAAAGAAGAAAGAAGAAAAGAAAAGTAAGAAGCAGAAAGTAGAGAAGAAGAAAAGTGATGATTACTTATTATTAGTATATCCAGAAAAAGCAAAGTCTTTCAGAGCCAAAGTACAAAATTGTATTATCGAAATATTAAAGAAAAACGAGTTAATGAACGAGAAAGACTTAGTTTTGCAGTTGATTTTTGAATGCGAAGCTGCTAAAGAGTACTATAAAGTAACTCACGAGACTCAGTACCTGAGGAGAATTATATGGAAGATGGCGAAGGATAAGACGATTTTGAGGGCGAAAATAGTTGGAGATGAGAGGTATACATGGTATTTATTACCAGAGAACTTAGAAAAAGTAAAGGATAAGTTATTACGTAGGGCCTAAAAGGATAGTTTTCTTAGTTCCAGCTGCTTGGATTAAGATCTTATTTTCTTTTAGTTTTACGTCTTCCAGTAGCTCCGGATCCTTTGCTGCTGCTTTAAGCAGTTCTAAGTCTGTCTTAAGTACCCTGTACTGCTTATCTCCTATCTTTATTATTGCATAATCGGTATCCTCTTTGAGGACCTCTATCGTTACTTCTTTCAGCGTTAAACTCCCCAGTTTACTGTTAGCATTATTGGCAGCAGCTCCCTGGGCTGCTTGTTGAGCTATACTTTCAGCCTTCTCTTCTCTTTTGCCGTTAAACTCCCCAGTTAACTGTTCTTGTTTCTGTTCTTCTTTACTTTGTTGTTCTATCTCTTTCTTTAACTTTATTGAGAATATCTTAACTTTGTTTTTCTCTACATCAGAAAGTTGATTATATAGCTGCTGCAGCTTATCAAAACATTCTTCGTATGCCCATGAATGTACTTCTGCAAAGTCCTTAGTGCTTTCCTTTCTGAAATTATGCATTACTTGCTCCGGATGTACACTAAGCTCATTGCAGCTTTCTATTTCAATTGCAATAGATCTATCATAAATGGGCCTCAATGTTGATTTGTCGATAGGTATAGCTACTATATCAGGTCTAGACGTCAAGCTCTGGTCTTGTTTGGCTGGAGTTACGTAATAACCTTGCTTCATGTACCTGAGCATTACCTTCATGGCCAGTTTTCTACCTTCAACAGAAGGAGCTACTGCTTTAACATTTCCAAACAGTCCCTTACCGTAGTAGAGAACCTTTTTGTTTCCTTCCTTTTCAACGTCTATATAACCTAGTTTCTCCAATCTGTTTACCACATCATTCACCTTATCCCTGTCCAATCCTAGCTCCTTTAATAGATCAACTAAATACATCTTCTTCCCATTTTTGAACACGTGATATAGAACCAGTTGTTCTAATACGTTAGGTTTCTCTATATATTTCATAATTGGGTTAACTATACTCTCTATGTCTTCGCTCTTAGGTATCTCTCCGGTTATATATATCTGCATTCTGTCTATGACTTTCTTCAGCTTCTCTGGGTTCTTTTTCACAGGGACGTAGTTTACTTTAACCCTCACTGGGACAACCTTATCTCCCTCTTTTCTCGGTGTGATTATGGCTACAGTTTCGCCTACTCCTAGGCTGGGTAGGATTTTTTGTAGCTCTGAGCCGAACTCTGGAAATATTTCCGCAAACGCTTTAGCGTCATCTCCTTGTTCCTTCATCAACAGCTTCACCCCAGTATTGCTCATTATTGATTTAATGAGGGGTTTGTCTAACTGTCCAGTGTGTTGATGAGCCATGATAATATGCATACCGTACTTCCTGGCTTCGCTTAGAATATCATCTATAACGCTCAATGATGCAATATTCTGGAACTCGTCCATAAATGCAATAATAGGAATCCTTTCCATGCCTAATGCAGCCCTCGCTAATGCATAGTACCATGTCTTGAAGATCCAACCAGCTAAAATCAGGAATGCCGCATCATTTCCTACTGCAGCTTTTGATGCGTTTATTACTATTATGTTCCCGGGCTTGAATAGTTCCTTATCATCTATCTTACTCCTACTGAATATCTTTAGGAGAAGAGGGTTTGTCCCTAACATCTCAAGCCTCGACACAGCTGAGAGGAAGCTCTGTTCCTGCATGTTTTGGAACATCCCTAATTTATTTTCCCAAGTAGGATCATCAACTGGGAGATCTATCTCACCTGTCCTCAGTTTGTAAATAATTCTGTATAGATCTCTAAATGTAGGTTCTGGAGTTTTAGAATAAAGTAGCTGCATTGATACTTGAATGATATATTTTACGTAAACTGCGGTATCCTTAAGTCCAAATAGTTTCTCGAATATTTCCATAACATTGCTGAACCCTAGTAGCAAGGCTTGTTCTTTATTTGGGATGTTTGGCAGTGCTAATGGGTTGATTGAAATCCCTGATTCTACAGGGTGGAAGTAGATTAGTTTTTCGTCATCTGCAAAATATGAAGCAACCTCTTCAGCCATGTCTCCGTGCGGGTCAAAAATCATGATTATCGTGTTATTGTAAGCTTTCTTTATAGCAGTTATCAAGGAAATAATTGTTGTAGTCTTCCCAGCACCAGTGCCACCTATGACATATCCGTGTCGATAAAGATCTTCTAACTCTAACATGTAAGATTTACCAGATTGGATAGTTTTGCCTATTTCGAAACCATTCCTGTTAGGAGGAAGTTCCGGAAGTATCCCCCCGGTTACGAAGTTCACTGGGATTATTGATGGATTGGGAATTACAGCTACTTTATTTATTTTCTCTTCATCAACCCAGAGCCATCTCTTAATTTTTAATGAATGAAATCTAGGCACCCTGGGGATATTATCTTCCCATCCCTTAGTTTTCCTAATTTCTAGTCTTAATTTTCTAGACCTAGTTAAAATAAATTGCTGAAGCTCCTTAGTCAATTCTTTTATTCTTTTTTTATCATCTGAAAGAATGTATGGTTGTAAATAGTATATGTTATCTTTCGCAAATTGCTCTAATCTCGAAGCTAGGACTTCCCTCTGTCTTTTGCCTATTATAGATTGGTTCCTTTTCAATTTATCAGAATATTTGAGAAATATCTCGTTGAGCCGTGGCTCAAGGACTATCCAGAGCCTTAGTTGTTCCCTTGGCCGCAATTTAGTAAGAAAACTGTTGAAATCGTTGAACTCGGCACCCCAGTAGAAATCTTTCTCGTTTTTGAACAAAATACGACCTACGAATTTAGGGACTGGAATGTTAACATTTTCGTTAACACCGAAGTCCTTCCTTAAAACTTCTAGTTGTGTATTTGTGTAAGCATAGAGGTGCATTAAATCTTTGTCTTTAAAATATATGATCTCGAAGACATGTCCTAGAGAATTTAGGATGTTGAATGTCTTATCGTACTCGACTTTTGGGAATAATTCGTAGTATTTGATTACTTCTTTTTTGCCCCACATCAGAAGAATATTATTTAAAAAGGGCTCAGTGTGGCAGTCTTTCCTCATACTCTCAGCATGTCATCTCTTCATCATTGCCCTAAATTTCTATATGTAGAGAAAGTTTTATAAACTTTGAATAAACTCCCCAGTTTAATGAGAAAAAATGAAATAACTTTAGTGAGCTAGGAAGAGTACTACTATTAAAAATAGCCAACCAGCTACTAATATGTAGCCTAATATTTTCTTAGCAACCTCAGCAAAAACTAATAAAATGTAAATAGCAGTTAGCGGGATTAACCATGCTATAATATTAGCATATGTTGAAGCTAAGCCTGGGTCTTGCTTTAACAATGTGTTCTGCAATATACCCTGAATAATCCCCACTAACCAATTATATCCCTGAGCTACAAGATTAAGAATTCCCTGGAAGAAATTTGAAGGAGGAGCTGGGATTTTCTGAGCATAGCTCTGAATCTGTGTCGAATTGATAATACTGTTGTTTGTAGTTGTTGCAGTCACAGTTACTCCTAATACTATTATAACGAATAGAGCTAATAGAGTCCTCATTTTTGCCCAGAATAAAGTATTTTAAAAAGCTATTAGGTGATGGACTGGTTTCTGTCATTATTTAACATTATATTAGTTTTAGTATTCTATGAGGTGTTTCATGGGATACTTTACTACAAAAGTAGGGAAGTGAAAAGGGAAGGAAGGATAAGCGTGAGAGTTTTAAATATTAACGAAGAAAACGCGGTAACACTTAACAGTATATTCTTTAGAAACACTATAGTTTTTCTCTCTAACAAGATAGATGAGAAAATCTTAACACATGAAGAAGGACATACTAAACAATTCAATTACATTTATGCTTTTCTGATAGCAGTAGCTGCTTTGTTATCAATTAGTACTTTGTTAGCAATCCCAGCTATTCTGGTAGGGAAATTCTTATTATGGAAAATGGAAAGGGATGCGGATCTTTACGCATATACTAAATATAATATAAAATACGAAAGCGTTGCTGAGAGGCCTAAATCTAAAATTGATAGAATAAAAGCTTGGGTCTTTGATACTCATCCACCTGACTGGGTAAGAGAAAAAGAAGAATATTATGAAAAAAAGATTAGTTTGATCAAATTATTTATTCAAGATCTGACTTCTTAATCTCCTATACTCAACTATGCCTCCGATCAGACTTACGAACCCAATTAACGCCAGAAAGTCCGTTATGTAGCTAGCATCGCTCCCCAGTAAGCTGCTAAAGCTGCTGTCGAAAGTACTAGCTATAGCTCCTCCTAACAGCGCTAACCCGGCTATGAAACCTCCCACTGCAGCCTCATGGTTGCCCTTCCTATACTTCGTTACTGGCATCTTCACTACTGCTTTTGCCTTACATTTTATCACTTGTAGCCTTTTCATTGCGCCTCATCTTATCTCTTTTTAAAAACCCCCTATCTTAGAATGAAGCTAAGAGAATTAACAGTAGGTTGGCTATACACGACAAGTGGAATAGATGAGAAAAGTTTCCCTATCGGAATAAAGAACGTGAATATGAAAGAATTACTAGTAATATTTCCACTGCTAATACTGACTATCAGTTTTGCTTTTAAGAATATAATGATAGCAATGGCATTTATAGCACCAGTGTTCTTCTTCGTATTTTATGAAGAGAAGTCCATGGATGAATTTCAGTACATATATCATTTCCTCAGGTTCTATCTCAACGACTTCCTGGCGCCTAAAGAAGAGAAAAATAAGAAAGAGAGTAAGAAGAAAGTAAAAACTTTTGACATAAAGAAGTTTAAAGATGAAATAATAATTACTGCATCGGCGTTATTAGCATTAACAAACGTAAATGCGTTCATAAATACGTTTCAGTTGAAGTTTTACTACCCAACCTCATTGAGTCAAGATCTACTCTTCGCCGTTGGAACTGGTGTAGCAATAGGATTTATTATATCGAAAATTAGAAAGTAAAAAATAAGTTAATCTATTTTTATCACATCAACTTTTCTTTTGCTTTTTAGTCCTGCAACTATTTTAGGGTCATTGATATACAGCGTAAGTTCCATAGGAAATGCCCTATACTTTTTTGCTAGTTCTATTATCTCTTCTGGATCCTTACTTCTTATTGCCAGCATCAAATATAATTATATCTACAGGCTAATAAATTAAACAAAACGATTGCTTTCCCTAAAATTACGTTAAGCCGAAGATCAGTTTAAACTAGTTGCTTAAGAGAAAATAAGGAAAAACGGAACTGCTGTTAAAGTTTTCAACTCAACTTGTTTATTTCTTCATTTATCTTCTTCTGCACTTCACCTATCAAGTCGTTCAAACTGACTACCTCATACCTTACTTTTCCGTTCCTTATTGCATCCCTAACTTTTCTTTCTCTCTCAGTTAGAGAACTAGATTTCCCGCTCTTAACTTCAATGAAGATTACCTCTGGGTGTACATTATCGTCAGAAAGTCCTTTGAAAGCAATGTAATCCACTGGACTACCTAAATGCCTGAAGTCCTTAGGATTAACTTGATATTTGTCTGCCAGAAGTAGAGGAGCAAATTCTTCCCCTATTCTTCCTAAAAGAGTATTAACTGATCTAGCTATAGCGTCCTTTCTTATCATTTGTTCATTCTGTTGTTTCCACATTTCCAACTGCGCTTCATATTGCTGTTTTATTGATTGTTCTAATTGCTTCTGTAATTGTTGTGAGTGTTGATTAACCCAGTTATTGAACATCTGTTGAGCTATTTGTTGCGAATTAAGCTGAACTTCTGTTATCTTCTTATTTAGTTGCGAAACCTTCCTTGAATAATATGCGATAACTATTATTAGGACTATTAGAAGTAGAGCTGATACCCCACCTAAAATTTCCACTAACATATTTTCTAAATCGAAAGAGAGAATTATAACTTTTAGCACTTGTAAAGTTTGCCCTTATTTTACCTTAAGCACCTAGTATAAACATCCCTTTTGCTTAAGGTGGTTTTAGGACTAACTCCCGTAGAGTTTAAAGTTAAAACAGAAAAGTATTTAGCTATAGAAGGAGAATAAAAAAGTGAATGACGATGAGGAAGTTTAACTATAACGAAATAGTAATCCTCAACCCATTGCAGACTAGGTACCAAATGATGTCTTCTAGGGTATTCATCTCTCTCCATGCTGCAGCAAACGACGGAATTTACAGAATGAATAGAAGAAAGTTTGTGACAAAGTACGGTCCAAAGACTATAGGAATATATATGCTAGGAGCTTTCGGCGCTCTCATTTTACTTATAGGTATAGGTATGGCAGCTTATCCGTTCACTCAGACTACTGGGATGACTAGTGCTGATGGTCTAATTGCTATAGTCATAGGAGGGCTTATGTTATATTTTGCTATAAAGAATGCAAAGAAAACGGTTCAGAAAATAAATGAAGAGAAAGGGATTGAAGGGGAACTTGTAGTCCCATGGAATCAAGTTAAGACTATAACTGTCATGAATGTGAGGCAAGAAAACGTAGCTAATAGGCCTAGCTTAGTTCTCAATACTATAGCTCCTACTTACAAGGAAATAGGTGACTGGCATGTACTTACCATAGACGGGAGGGACATAACAATACCTAACGTAGATGATCCTTATAATAAGCTAAATTACGTAAAAAATAGATTTAATTTAAATTTTAGTTGATTTTTTACATATATCTTCCAGGTGGTGGTTCTGAGGACGTAGATCCGCCACTATTATTTTCTACTACTACGGTATTTCCGGATCCTCCTCCGTTTTTCTTTCTGAATGCTCCCATCATATGTTCTCCTGGTCTTAGTCCGAAGACAAAGAAAGCTAGAGTGAACAAAAATTCCCCATCCATAGCTATAGGGTCGATAGCAAACATTAACGCTCCCAATGGCAGTGTTGCCAATATAGCGAATGTTACTGCAGCTATCAGCCCAGCAACCATAAGTCCTATCAATAAGTCTATGACCACCATAGCAATTTTTCTTGTCCATTCGAATATCCATAGAGTAGCCCATAAGGGAATTGTGTCTACTATCGCTAGCATTACAGCGTACTTAATCGTTGCTATTGCTAAAGTAATAGCTAATAAGAACATAACGAGGGACAAGAACATCGACAACGCATCACCAAACCCAAACGGGATGCCATTCATTAAGGCAAATAATGCAGTAAACAATGTAGCTCCCCCTGTATATTCAACTGTTGCGATCCCTAAGTAAGGTCCTGCAACAGAATATATTATAGAATTAATGAAATTCGCAGCGTAAGTATAAATTGTTAGGCCACCCGCGAAGAACAGTCCCCAAACAGATAATTTGTACATTACGTCTCCAGCAAGATCCACGAGATCGGCATACTCTCCCCTTATAGCGTTATAGGCGATTGAGAAAGCTATGAAAAGCATTGCGAGCCCAACGCTAAAGTCTTTCATTTGGTTGTAAATTGATTGTGACGCTGGTGACATGGTAGGAGTAGGAGAATATGTCATCCATTCCAGAGGTGCTCCAAAAATCTGTAGTAATGTTGTTAGGAATCCTGTAAACGCATTAGCGACAGAGTTAATTAATCCAGAAATTGCGCCTGTGATTGCTCCTTCTATCCACCCAAGAGGTGAAGGGGGGTTTGTAACTGTAACCAGAACTGCCCCAGAACCTCCAGCAAAATTCTGTTGATTAATTACACTTGCTGCAACTATGTATTTACCTGGATCATTAAAAGTATAGGTAAAAGAAGTACCTCCAGTAGCGTTGTACACTATACTTCCATTATATAGAACAGTCCATATTACAGTTCCAGACATGGAAGGACTCCATGAGACTGTATAAGTTTCAGTATTGCCTGTGTACGCTGAAGTAGGACCAGAAACTTTTACCTGTAGTTGCACTAGCGTAATTTGTACATTTCCTCCTATCTTACCTCCTGTAGCAGCTGCAAGAAATATCGCTGATGCCATAGCAGCAGCAAACAACACTAACGCATAACGCTGGTCGTATCTGTTAGCTAATATTGCTAAGAGTATGAGAGCTGCTGGTATCAGTGTCTGCAGTGTAGCTATAAACTGGCCTAAGCCACCTGGACTTCCTCCTCCACCTCCTTGTGCCGTTGCTATAATATTTCCTGCTCCTGAAAGCAGTGATGGAAGTACTAATATTATTAATAGGATAGTTAATGCTTTCCTCATTTTCCACTCCTAATCAAGCTCTTTTTAAAAAGCTCAGTTGAATAAACTCCCCAGTTTACTGAAGAAAAATTCAAGCCTAATCTCTTTTTTCAAACTCCTTAACAAACCTACTAACTAGTCCTAACACTTCCTTAATCTTAGGTAAAAAAGCGGATAAGGGAATATAGTAAGCATTCTCCAAGCTTATGTCTGGTTCCCTTGAGGCGATAACTATTAAATAACTTTTATCACACGACCTGCTTTGTGGGTTACTTCAGAATTATACAAAAATTTATAAATAATTATACCGAGTATTACTCATGGGAAAGAGTAAGTACAAGAGGGATTGGAGCAAGTACGACGAGAACGTTATAACTAGATACGAGCTAATGTTCCCCTTCTACGTCTTCCAACACTGGTGGGAATTACTAGCAGAAGAGAATAGGAATGCCAAGAAAACCTACAAGGCGCCAAAGGAGTTCAACGACTTCCTAGCGTTCCTGCACTTGTTCCTACCTTATAGGGCCATAGAAGGAGTATTGAGAGCATTAGAAAGACTGAAAATCATCCCAACAAGCCTAGACTACTCAACAATATGGGAAAGAGTAAGAAACATGAACATAAAATTCCCAGAGGCAAATGACCAACTTGAAGTAATAGCAGACGCAACGGGAATAAGCACAAACAAGGGAGGACAATACATTATAGCAAAATGGGGAAAAACCAAGGACTCAAAATTCCTCAAGATCGAAATAGTAATGGATAAGGACCAATTCAACGTAATAAACGCTGAAGTAACCAGCAACGAGGTTCAGACTGCAGTTAAGACGGTTAAGGATTTACAAGATAAGGGAAAGAAGGTCAAGAAGTTTTATGGAGATAAAGCTTATGATGCTAATGAGGTTTACAAGACTGGGGTTGAGGTTGTTGTTCCACCTAGGGAGAACGCCTCCACTAGACGCGGTCATCCTGCTAGGAGAAAGGCTGTAAGGGAGTTCAAGAGGTTGGGTTATAATCGTTGGAGGGAGGAGAGGGGTTACGGTGTTAGGTGGAGGATTGAGTCCTTATTCTCTGCTGTGAAGCGTACTTTTGGGGAATCTGTTAGGGCTACAAGTTTTTTAGGACAAGTGGTTGAGGCTAAGCTCAAGTTCTGGGCTTATGCATGGATGGTCCACTTGGCTAATTCTTTAGTTGGTAGAGCTCCGGGTATTAGGGTGTGAGCTTGCGAATAACGTTGAAATAAATATTAATTACTGAAAAATTCTCAGTGCATCATATCATGCTTATGAAATAAATTGAAGAGATCAACAAAGCACACACGACCTTAATTCCCTCAAACCTTCCAGTTCTTCCGTAAGTTGGTCTTTGTCTATACCGTTACCGCTCTTGACCTCAAAGCCTATGCATAAGCTCTTCAATTCGGCATCCGTAGCTATATATAACGCATCTATAGCCCTATCGTTGGGCAGTTTAACCTCCTTAGAGGAGTACTTTATGCCGATAATTTTCCTAGCCCAATCGTCGGCATTAGCTTGTAAAAGCGTCATTACGAAGTTAGGGTTGTAAACTATTATCGTCTGTATTATGTCGTGTACATATACAAGGTTAGAATAGTTGGCTACCATTCCCTAACCCTCCTTACTACCTCTGAAGGCAATCTGTAGAATACTTTATAGAAGTAGGAGTAGAGGTCTGGTTGGAGTTTCTCGCTAACTAAGAAGAGCTTGTCAAATACTTCACCTATGGGCGGTATACTTTCGTTCCTCCATATTAGGTCACTCAAATACTCCTTATTTGATGAAAGTATGAAGTCCTCTGGGTGGTCGTCGTTAGCTCCGAAGTAAGGCGGGTCGTAGATATGGCTCATCACTTCCGTGTTCTCTGAGATTTCGTTAAGCAATAACTTGTTATGTTCTAACAATAGTTTAGTTGAATTCCTCCTAACCTTAGTGAGGACAGATCCCAATACTCTAGGATTATCGAAACTGCTCCATATGTATTTAGGCAAAGCCTCCTTAAGGAATATGAGCATTGCGTTAAAGGCCTCAATGGTACCATCTTCTGGGATTATTAAATAGTCCGAAGCCCTCAGAACAGGCTTTATTGTGACTACGTCAGAAGGTGAGGTATCTATCAGTATGAAGTCATATTTTTCTCTGAAGTTCTCTAACTCTTTCTTAACTGCAAACTCATCGAACATTGGGAAGTAGCCTTTGAACATTGCGTGGAAAGTAGATACGTAGGATCCCGGGATTATGTCTAATGAAACTTTTACTTCTCCCTTAGAAGTCTTGGAGACGTGGAGAAAGTTCTCTACAATTACGTCCGATATCTCCCTTATTCGGTAGACCCAAAATCACCTCCTTGAAAATAAATCTATATTATTAATAAGCGGTTCTATTGATTTAAATAGAAAATCTTTTAGATAGAATAAATCATCAGAAAACAAGAGTATTAGGAGTATCCTGAACTGCTCCCTCCTCACCTCCCCCTTGAACACGGTGTACAGGGAGTAGAAGGCCACGGCCAGCACGAAGATCAACGTGCGGAAAACAAACTTAGTAGAACTAGTAAATGGAAGAAAAGCCTTAATGTTCCTATAAGAGGTCTCTATGGGACCCCTTACCTTATTGTACAAATCCAACACCTCCCCCTTCGGTAGGTCTAGATTAGTAGCCCTAGCAAAATAAACAACACTCTTCTTCTTTCTCCTCACTTTTTCCTTGCTGTACACGAGAAGCCTGAACTTGACCTGCTCATCCCTCCTATGCCTCTTACTATTAGTTGCGTAATCCCCGTCAAACTCCTCATAAACCTTAACATCCCCAACAGGCACAGCAACTATATACTTAAACTGTGAAATGAAGTTGAGCACATCAACAGTATAGAAACCTGCGTCAAGAGTTATCAACCTTATCTTGAACCCCATCGCGACGACTTGCTCCACGAGGGCCTTCACGATCTCTTCCTTAGTCATCCCCTTGACTTGAGTGACGAAGGCCAGTAGGAGCACTTTCCCATTAAACTTTGTCGTCGCAGTTGCGTAGTTCCAAGAGTTTCCCTCCTCCGAACTCCCGAGCCCTCCCACCGGTCTCCCGTACCAGGTCTTGGTTGTCCAGTCTATTGAGACGTCTATCTCCTTGACTCCCTTCAGTACCTTCAAGGATATCTTCCTGGCGCTTTCCAAGAGTTTCTCAATAACTTCCATCCCTTGCTCCTCCACGTAATTCCTCACGGTCTGTGGGGACACGCCATACGCCCTCGACTTGCTTTCCACCGAATCGTTCCATAAACACGCTGAGATGAGGGTTCTCGCCACCTCTTCCCCTTTCTTTCCCTTGAAGTTCAGCATGGAAAGTAATTTATATCCTATTTGTTGAATGTTATTTTGGTGAGGGAGTACCGGTGTTACCATCTCACTTACTCACGTGGTAATACCACATCTCCCTCAGCTTAAACCTTTCTTCAACTGAATTCTTAATACTCATATAAATCCTGTTATCTATCATGAATCGATATTATTCTGTCAGAATTATTTTTCATAATACGATTTTGGGTCTACCGTATTAGGGCGTAAGCACTCCTATCCGATTCCGGTCTTATAGACTGTTGTAGGATTTCCTTCCTTCTCTCCTCCTTAACGAATATCTGTGTTAAGGACATTTGTGGGTCGAAGTCTATCAGCAATACTCTGTGGTTTACTGCTAAGCCCATTCCAAGAACTGCCGTTAGCGTAGTCTTACCTACACCGCCCTTGAAGTTATGTATAGCTATAACTTTACCGTTCATTTCACCACCCCGAATTCCTCCTTTGGGTAAAGCCTCATGTTTCCTTTAACGAACTTGTAGAAGAGTTCCTCCAGCTGTTGTCTGTTTAAATGAGAAGATAGTAGGGGTTCTGCTACATTATGCCAGTTTATTGATAGGTTTTTGAAGGCTATCTGGAAGTTCCTCCAAACTTCTACCATGGTAAGAATGGCCTCTTCATCCAGTTTCTTCTCTTCATAGAGTTGTTTAATTTCTGGGCAATTGGATAACATCTCCTCCTTTAGTTTGGCTACAGTCTGTAACCATTTTTCATGGTTTATTCTGGTTATCTCTTCTGCAGGCGAGTGAACTTCAGTATTAAACTGGGGAGTTAACTGTTGTTTAGCCTCTTCCTCCTTCTGAGCCCATTCCTCTACGAAAGAATACTCATCACTTTCAGCCTCCTCTCCCTCATCAGTTTCGACTTCCTCTCCTTCGTCTTCTTTCTCTTCTTTTACCTTGGATTTCTTCTTAGACCTTTGCAGTTTCTCTTCGGTCTTCAGCTTATTAATTGCTTGAGAAACTGCCATCCTATGGTTTACTATCTCCTCAAGTAGATCCTTCCTCTCATCCAAAATTATCTTTCTTCCATCGGTAAGTAATGTATTTCTTTCGTAAGGAGGTAACTTAGCTACAGCTTCTAGTAAGCCCATTTCTTGTAGTTTAGTATAGATACTGTAGGCAGGATAGATTCCCAGTTTTCCTTTTAGTATATAATCGGTTAGCCATGGTGCATTTTCCTTAATCCTAATATAGTAGTCTAGTGCTCTATCATCAACCTTTACATTATACTTCTTTAGCTCTTCTTTTACTGCATTCCTTAAATCAGTGAGGCTTTGAATTTTTTTATTTTGACTTTCACTAAGTTGAACGGGTACCCGTTCAACTTTCGTCTCTTTAGGATTATTTTCACTATTTTGGTTCTTTTTTAATATCTTAGTCTTCTCTTCTACTGCTTTCTCTATTAACGCTAGGGCTTGAGCTTTACTCAGTTGCCTCTGTGTTAAATTTGTAGATACTAATAGATCGTATTCATCAGCTCTGTCAGTCGTTTCATATACCGCAACTGGAACCTTTTTTATTCCTAATTCCTTAGCTATCTTCAGCCTAGTGTATCCGTTAATTAACTCGTAGTTTTGATTAACGATAAGCGGTACCTTTATTCCATTTTTAGCTATATCTTCTTTGATTTTATCATACATGTTATTTTCAGGGATGAAGGTTCTGAATTCATCAACTTCCTTAATTTCTTCGATAGAAATTTCTTTGTACTCTTTCAGCTTACTCATTGAACCACCTCAATCAATTTTCTAATTTTTTCAAGTTCTGTCGTTGCTAAATGTCTCCCTTTATCCGTTAAGACGTAATAGATTTCTTCACCTTCTTGTTCCTTTATTACATATCCCTCTGCTAATAACCACCTAATATTCTGTATTACGGTCTGGTATGGGATTTGTGTACTTTCGGCTATTTCACTTGCTTTTGCCTTACCTACCTTTAGGAGGTAAATAACGATATATGCCCTGGGAGTTAGGAAGATGTATTTATCTGTGGATATTTTTCCCATGTTTGCTCTATGTTAATCATAGAGCATAATAATATTTAAATCTTCTCTTTACATATCGCATAAACCATAGATTACTCTTTTCATTGTATGTATAACATCAACCATATGAAAGAAAATTATCGCGTTCTCAGTGAGACCGAGCAGTATATCCTATTATATTTAATTAGTATAAAGGAAGGGGTGGCGGTAAAGGAAATTTATGAGGAAATGAAACTAAGTCCTAACGCTGTTACCCAAGCTGTTAATAAACTATTAAATGAGGGACTTTTAACAGAGAAAAGGGAGGAAGTATTCCCTAGAAGAAGATTAATATATTTAAGTGAGAAAGGGAGGAAAATAGCTCAATTACTTCTTCAGATGCAGGAAATTATAAAGGTAAATCAATAGCGTGTTAAGTGGAAAGTATTAAAGTGAGAGTTGAAGAATATTAGATTAGTGAAAAGAGATGGCTAAAGTTGAGGAAGGAGAAATAATTCTAGATACTGAGGAGGAAGTTAACAACTTAATTGAGGCTATAAGGAAAGAGAAGGTTGATGAAGAATTAATTAAAAAAGCGTTATTGTTAAGCAAGAAAAGCCTTGTATCTAACCTCTAACACGTTTTTATATAATGAGTAAAAGTAATTCGCACCTCCGCTCTTATCTTCATAAATTAGCTGGAAACCGAGTTTTTCATAAAATTCCTTAGCTGTCTTTGTATAAACTAAAATTCCTATACAACTATTATTAATACAATAGCCTAACGAATAGGGAATTATGAAATTCTTAACAAAAACACTCCCTACCCCTTTGCCTTGATATCTTTTATCTATACCTAGCTGTCCTAAAAGGATTACGGGTAGTTTCTTGAAACTTATATTGAACTCATGAGGTAAACCTCTTCTGTTAAACTCCTCCTTCATTACCTCCCTAATCTTACCTATAAAACCTTCAGCGAACGCATAAGAATAACTGGAAAATGAAACAAAGCCCGCCAAATCATTATCACAAATTAGTAGAAAAGTATGGTTTATTCCAGCTAGATAATGCCCTACAGCAAGCCTTCTTATAAACTCGTTTTGTTCCTTCTCTCCACAATCAAAACTACCTAACCTATTTATGAAAGATGAGTGAATAGTATAAACATAACAATTGCCTAAAGGAGTAGAAATAGTATCGAAAGGTTGAATATTAGTACTCAACTCCTTATCGATATAAGATAGTCAATTCGACAGATAAAAATTACTTCCAATGCTATAACTTTGCCCTTATATTATGCTCTATTGTTTATGTAAAGCATAAAGTTTATATACTATCTATGCTTTATGATTAACATAGAGCAAACATGATTTCCACACAAACCCCCAAAAATCCGATTAAAAGGTTAGATGTTTTTTACGTATTATCTGAAGGTGTAGTAGTAGCTGGAGACGTAGAGAGTAAGAGTAGGAAGGGATTATTGCATTATACTAGGATTGTTCTGGATCCTCTAACAATGAAGATTACTAAGGCTTCCTGCGACTGCGAGGGTTATACTTTCAGGCACAATTGCTGGCACATCAAGACTTTAGAGCAGATGATTAAGGAGGACAGGGAGTTAAGGGAAAGGATAGAGAAGGCAAGGCAGGAAATGATGCAAATAGAAGAAGACATAGCAAGCTGGGGATGAGCTATGAGTGAGGTACTGCAGACTCAGAGAAACTTAGAAGAGTTAGTAAAGCTATTGAGGATATACTTTCAACTTGATGAGATTCTCAGTTTCGCAATGGAAGAGTTAGGAGGCGATGAAATAGTAGTTGAAATATCAGCAGTTAAGGACAGAGTTAGAAAAGTGATTGAGAGAATGATAAGTTAGAATTTTTCTTATTAAACTAGGGAGTTTATTCTAATTTTTCTAACTATTTGTGCTACATGGGTTTTTAAAACGGCTCTTTTTGAGAGCATGAGTTTCCTTAACTTATTCAAAAAACCAAGTCAGCAAGCAGTAAAGAAGGATAAAACTAAATACTACAAGCTGGAAGGGATCCCGTTCTTCCTTCTAGCGCCAGAAGATAGAGATATGAAAATGAAGGAATTAAGTGCTCTTTTAAGTCAAGCTGAAAAGGGCTATATTTACATCAGTCGTAAGCCAGATACCTACGAGTTTGAGGGGACTAAGTTCCCTATTATTACGTCTTCTTTCAATTTGATAACAGAGAAAGAACTAGACTTAGAGACAGCCGAACCTCCGCAGAGGCCTAAGATTGTTAAAGAATATGCAAAATATTTACAAACTACAGAGGGTTACGCTAGAGTTCTGGTTAGTTATGCATACTCGACTAAAATTTACGAAGGTGCGCTTGGCAGAATAGACTTCAAATCTTTACGCCCTGAGCTCTTTGAGTTAGTTGTTCAGTTCCAGAAAATTTCACCACTTTCTGTAAGAAATTACCTCAACAGCCTAGAAGTGAAGAAACAGAAGATGGCCAGGTATGCCTCTTCATCAGTTCAAGTTGAGGAAATGTTGGTAAGAGGGGCTCAATTGAAGAAAGACCTTGATGAGGAGGCTGCAGATCCCCTCAAGTTCAGATTCGTATTCATTATACACAGTAAGACAGTTCAAGAACTTGAATCTTTGACAAGAGAACTCACTCAAACTGCCCAGGAAAATGGTATACTATTAGATGTTCCTTGTTGTGCTCAAAAGGAGTTATATAGTTTTGAAGGGAGCGTAGGTTACAGAATAAGCAGTAACATCAGTCTTAGCAAGTTCTATCCGATCATAGGTTTTAGTCTAATTGAGCCTGGCGGGATATTTCTAGGTACCGATGACAAAGGTGCTCCAATTGCTATCAATCCCTACTTGTCGGTCAACGGGCGCCAGAACCCACATTGGGCCATCACTGGTACAACCGGTGCAGGTAAAACAACAACTGGCGCTGTTCTCATTGATAGACTGAGAAAAGCTCACGACGATGTTTACGTAATAGTCATAGACCCTATGAGTAACTATAACAGATTCTTTGAAAATGAAGCAGATCTTAACATCGTTTTCGGAGATAATGATTATTTAGGATTGGATCCTGTTAGTTTAGCTAACGAAGGAGTAGTAAGCTCTGGTGACATTGCTGATTTCTTAATAGAATCATATGGAATTCCAGCTGAGCTTCGAGGCATTTTAGTAAGCCAGCTCGAGCAAAATAAATCGTTAAAAGAGCTCATGGACAATTTAGAAGACTTAGCAAGCAAGAAATTTGCTACTGAATACAGAAAATTAGAGAACTTCCTATTGAATATGACAACGGGTTCTGATAAGTATGTCTTTCAAGGATCTCCGCCTAGTCTAAAGAATAAGAAATTCGTCATTTTGGGATTGAAAACTGAGGACACTAGGAAGAAGCGTTTGGCAGCAACTATGCTAATGCTTTATGCATATTCACTAATTAATAAACTCCCCAAGGATGTCGAGAAATTAATCCTCATCGACGAAGCCCACTTCCTCTTCGAGTATCAGTCAGTAGCTAAGATCATTGCGATCATTTACCGAACAGCCAGGGCTTTACGGACTTCAATGATCACTATGACACAACTGATACAACATTATAATATGAACAACTATAGTAGAGAAGCCTGGCAATTGGCTAACAACAAACTAATATTAAAACAAGAGAAGGAGGCAAAAGACGACCTAGTTAATTTAGCTCATCTTTCTGAAGAAGAGATTGACTATATCCTGAAATCTTCACGTGGAAGGGGAATTCTGAGGACTGGCGCAATTACTACACACATTCAAATCCAACTCACTGACGAAGAAAAAGAACATTGGAGGACTGAGTGAAATGAGCTTAGTTCAGCTCATTGAAAAAGCTGCGAAGAAATATAATATCAAAATAAATTCTCTCCCTAATGGTGTGATAATTCTTGTAAAAAATGACATAGGCTATGTGCAAATAGCTGCAGTTAGAAATGTTTACTATGTCAGATACTTAACGAAAAATGAAGCGTATATTATACGTAACTTAAACGAAAAGATCATAGAGCTTATACTGGAAGAAAAGTTAGAAGAAACTGAAGCTATCAAAATCCCTGATGTTTAATAAAAGTAAAGTTCTTTCAATTTCTTTCATTCTCTCTTCTTCAAATAATTTTTCTTTCAATTTCTGGTCAGATAAATACTTTAGTAATATCTTCTTTCTCGTCTCAGCTTTTCCATACATAATCCCTTTCTTTTTCAACAACTCATATATTCTCAATGCCTCTTCCTTGTCACCACTATATTCATATATATAATGTATAATAGGATCCTCCCTAACCACGTGCCTCAGAAGTTTCTTCTTCTGCCTAATCGCGTGTCTGCCTAGTCCTTTCATTTTTAAGAATTTGATATAGTCTCTGGTTACCACTTTTCCTTCTCTTTCTAGAATATATTCGTAAATCGCTAAGTAAAAAGACGCGTCCAATTTTTTCTCATCAATCTTTTGCAAAATTTTATAGAACATCTCTTTCTCTTTTTCTGTCATAACGCTCTGAAGATAATTCAGTACTATTTTCTTCATATCTTTGATTTCTTTCTCAGTTTCTCTCTTTTGAGAACTTGCTCTTTCGTAATACTCTAGATTTGAATAATCTTGATATGTATAATTATCAAAGTCTACTACTTCTCCCGTACACGAGTCCACCAGAAACCCTTCGCTGTTCCTTACTTTGTAGCACTCTTGCATCAGAAAATAGAAGTATTTTAAAAGCCTGTAAGGATTTTGATGGGGAAATCAGTATTACCAGTAAACTCCCCAGTTTACTAAGAAAAAAGACTTAACTTACCCAAACTGTCCCGTTCCAGATCGCTATTATTTCTGTTTTGACTGCTGCAGTGTATTGAAATGTAGCATAGAATATGTTAGGTATGTAATTCGCTGACGTGAAGCATAGAGTTTCATGTAAATATGGAATATGTTGTCCAGTAGTATTAAGATAGAAGTAAGTCGTCTCATTGTTAAGTGGATTAAAATAGTAGTATATGTTGCCAAACGGGACTTTATTGAACCCACTGTAATATAATGCATTGTAAATATCGACAAGATATATTTCATAATTTCCAGTGATATTCATAAATATTGTATTATTGTAAATCTGTGGGATTCTGCTTATGTTAAAGAACATTATCTGATAGTTGAAATATTGCAATTTAGGCCATGCAGACAAATTTAGGATATTAGCAGTTACTAAGCTCCAGTTCTCGTAGAAAGATTCAAGCTCTAGAAGATTAGTAAAAACAGAAGATGTAGTATTGAAAGTATACATAACAAATTGTGATGCGAGAACGAAATACTCAAACTTCCAATATTGAAAGTCTGTTTTATTAATTGTTTTCATGATATAATTATACAATGTGTGTGCTAACGTAGCGTTTTGCTCTAAATAGAACCACGAAATCGCTGCAGACTTGCTATAAATCATTTTTTGAGAGATCCAGTAAGGAGGCTGTACTGTATTATCCTGAACGTTGAAAGTAAGATAGTAGTTTATTGTGTTCCAGTCTTGTTGTGTGTTTAATAGTGGAATAATTTCTATATTACCAGCGTGCCAAATTCTTTCAATAGTATAATTTGCTATCTGTATGTGATCGTAAGTAACTATCGTAGTACTATTCGCAATCGGATCTGAGCTCCACGTAGTATACGTAAAGTAAGCTGTAATATTTCTAGAATTGTAGATTTTATTATTAATAAGTGTCTGTGGATCTGAACCGTTGTAGACTATTACCATTATTGGTAATGTCACGTTATACTCATACCAGTTGAAATTATAACTTGTAGTAGATAAATAAGGCCCTGTAGGGTAGTATATATAATAAATATATGTTGTATTATTAACAGTACGTTGATAATGTTTATATCCAGCTCCAGCACTTATACTATAGCTTCCATAAACTTCTTGTGTACTTTCTGGAGGTACTGTAATCGTTCCATAGATGTAATTAGGCCCATATTCCCCTCCATACCAATAGAAAGTTGTCGCGAAACTCTGAGAATTTATCAGCTGATTATTTGCATACAGATAGGCTGTACCCCAAACTTTCATCGCGTAATACTCATAAACATAAGTAACGTTACCTTGATTGTGCGTATATTTATTATATAAATATGTATATTCGTTATATTGAACGTTTACGCTAGTTTTTACAGAAGTTTCATTAATTATTTTGTAAACTGGGGGGTTTACTGAAATTAGATCTGACGGAGGATAGCTCCAGCCAGACTGAAATCCATTAGGCGCCTCGAGTGTTTTCCCATATTTTACTATTATATCCCATTTTGAATAGTTTTCTGTATCATTTTCATTTAATGGGAACGGCTGGAGTGAAGTATTCTTATAATTGGTAATATTGACATAGGCACTGCTAGCTATAGATAATAGAGCACCGTATGGCCCTGGAGCAATTTCACTTGCGTTTCTAGCCAATGCATCAAATAAGAGATTTAACATATTGTTGTCAGGCTTTGAGAAGTTGAATAAGATATATGCTTCTGGAGAAATATTGTAATAAGGTGCTGGTAGATTACTGTAGCTTCCCCTAACATATTGTAGATCTTGTAACGAAGGGCTTAATGTTACTGTTTTATTATAAATGTACTTAGGCCCTGGGACGCTGTAAGACCCAGAACTTCCTCCTCCACTTCCTATTTGTATTGAAGAATTCTGTTGAGGTACTTTTAGATTTGCAAAACTCGCTATAAATGCCAGAATTATTATTATTGCTATAAATAAAACAGAGAATCTTCTAATATCCATTCCGAATATATTATCTCCCATTTTCACTTCCCTACCTTTAGGGG